>NZ_CP009525.1 GCF_000969985.1 Methanosarcina barkeri str. Wiesmoor
AATTCTCTGCTTAGGAAATGGGATATATATACAGATTAATATCTAATTTTAACTTATTTTTCTTCTAACTTGCTATGTCTTCTGATATCGTTTTGCTTAGGAAATGGTCTAAACCAGAAATCTTTTTTTTTGCTTAGGAAACCAATTCTCTGCTTAGGAAATGGGATATATATACAGATTAATATCTAATTTTAACTTATTTTTCTTCTAACTTGTTATGTCTTCTGATATCGTTTTGCTTAGGAAATGGTCTAAACCAGAAATCTTTTTTTTTGCTTAGGAAACTAATTCTCTGCTTAGGAAATGGGATATATATACAGATTAATATCTAATTTTAACTTATTTTTCTTCTAACTTGTTATGTCTTCTGATATCGTTTTGCTTAGGAAACTAATTCTCTGCTTAGGAAATGGGATATATATACAGAWTAATATCTAATTTTAACTTAKTTTTCTTCTAACTTGTTATGTCTTCTGATATCGTTTTGCTTAGGAAATGGKCTAAGCCAKAAATCTTTTTTTTTGCTTAGGAAACTAATTCTCTGCTTAGGAAATGGGATATATATACAGATTAATATCTAATTTTAACTTATTTTTCTTCTAACTTGTTATGTCTTCTGATATCGTTTTGCTTAGGAAATGGTCTAAGCCAGAAATCTTTTTTTTTGCTTAGGAAACTAATTCTCTGCTTAGGAAATGGGATATATATACAGATTAATATCTAATTTTAACTTATTTTTCTTCTAACTTGYTATGTCTTCTGATATCGTTTTGCTTAGGAAATGGTCTAARCCAGAAATCTTTTTTTTKYTTAGGAAACTAATTCTCTGCTTAGGAAATGGGATATATATACAGATTAATATCTAATTTTAACTTATTTTTCTTCTAACTTGCTATGTCTTCTGATATCGTTTTGCTTAGGAAATGGTCTAAACCAGAAATCTTTTTTTTGCTTAGGAAACTAATTCTCTGCTTAGGAAATGGGATATATATACAGATTAATATCTAATTTTAACTTATTTTTCTTCTACCKTGCTATGTCTTCTGATATCGTTTTGCTTAGGAAAYGGTCTAAMCCAGAAATCTTYTTTTTGCTTAGGAAAACKAATTCTCYGCTWAGGAAATGGGATATATATACAGATTAATATCTAATTTTAATTTCTTTATCTTCTAACTTGTTATGTCTTCTGATATCGTTTTGCTTAGGAAATGGTCTAAACCAGAAATCTTTTTTTTTGCTTAGGAAACTAATTCTCTGCTTAGGAAATGGGATATATATACAGATTAATATCTAATTTTAACTTATTTTTCTTCTAACTTGTTATGTCTTCTGATATCGTTTTGCTTAGGAAATGGTCTAAGCCAGAAATCTTTTTTTTTGCTTAGGAAACTAATTCTCTGCTTAGGAAGTGGGATAGTTGAATATTTACTGCAGTAGACAGACTTAAGTCGTACCTCATGTACTGAACGTCATTTCAACATTCCCCAGACAGTAAGCTGTTTTTCAATATCTTTCAGTTCATCAGCTGAGAAAGCAAGACCTTGGTAGTGCTTCATGCTGGTTAGGTTGTCGTGTCCCTGGCGCAGGCAAACTGTAGATTCCAACATGCCTGCAGCAATACACCAGCTTTCTAGGGTCTTTCTTGTTGTTTTTGCTGAGAGGCCATAGGGGTTGAGGCCTGCATCCTTTGCCCATTTCCTTAGGTCCCTATTCCAGTTGCTTTCTGCAGGCGGTTTACGGGCTTCAAAAAAGTCATCTAATAGAAGCTCAAACATGCCTGGCAGAGGATGGATTGTCCTTTCTTGCTGGGTTCTTTTGTGTTTCTTCTGGGCTTCCTCTGGCAGATGAATGATATTCTTCTTTTTTAGATACCATTCTTTATGGTCCCAGAGTCTCTGAACTTCAACGTACCTCATACCAGTGATCATGAGGACGTCAAAAAGAGTTCGATGGCGCTTCTGCGAGATTTCGTTTTTAATGCGCTGATATTCCGTAGGTACTAAAATCCGGATTTCTCCATTCAGATAATGATGAATTGCTTCAGGATCTCGTTTGAGTTGCAAAACGGGGTACTTGTTCATTTCTGTTGTTTTTACATGACTATTTTTCTTTATTGGCATTTACTCACCAGGTTTAGAATACTATTAGATTTTAATAAAACCTTGCGTTTAGACTGTAAATGCAGGTAAACTGGAGACGAAATTAAGTAAAACTCAGGAATACCGTCAGGTTTTGACTTAAAACCTGATGCTTAGGATTTGGTCCTCTTTAAACAAAGACAGGACACAGTTCTTCAGGTTCTTTAACTGCAGTCCTGAACCTTACTATAGAGAGTGCTCCAATCAGTCCAAGAGAGAGCGAGGGAAGATTTGACCATAGTAATTATGAGCATAGTTGTCATGGAAACAATTAAAAAATCTTCAAATGTTGACCTCTCTGCCTGCAAATTATTCTCCCACAGATAAGATCAAATATTTTAGTATGATATAGTAGAAAACTATCTGAATTTTTTAGCTGTTTCCAAGGTTGCTTTGGGAAATTAAGATAAAATATTTCTATGTTGTAAATACTGAAGTCAACAGGTATTATAGCTTTGTTATCTGTCCGGGCAACTGTCCCAAAATTGATACAATTTACAATCTGATGATGTGTTTTTTATTCTATAGTCTGTAGACAAGATCAATATGAATATGGTTTATTAAGATCTTCTTAAGTTACTCATACTCCTTAAAGTCCTGATTTCTTTTGCTCGGGTACCTACTACAAATGAATTAGGTTTTACATTTGAGGCTACAACAGATCCTGCAGCTATAACAGCCCCTGCACCAATTGTCACTCCACCTAAAATTATGACGTTCGCTCCAATCCAACATCCATCTTTAATAATTATTTTTTTTGTTATGTGTTTTCCGGCCCTTTTTTTTTCATTTCCTAATTCGTGAGTGTCAGTAATAAATAGTGTGTTTGGTCCTATGCCGACATTATTGCCAATAATAGTATGATGCCTCACCTCAACATTGTTGCTTATTGATACGTTATCTCCAATTTCTATTGGGCCAATTAACTTACAAAAATTTGAAATACGAACATTTTTCCCGAAAATATATTTTCGAGTTAACAACTCAATAAAGTAGACATCTTTCCCAATATATGGAACTGAAGCACATTTTATAAAAGGAAATAATATCAGTCCTCTAATCTTCCACAATGGTCTTAAAGAAGTGTCTATAAAAATTACTTTTGTTATTAACAGGATAATAGGAGTTACAATGCCATCGATTGCTATTAGTATATATTTAATATATTCACTTGCTTTTGAGATAATTGAAGTTACAACTCTATCGATTGTTATTGCTATATGTTTACTTGTTTTTAGTAGATAAGAACCATAAGTTATTTTTGATAGATAAAAACCTATATTCTTTAGGTTAATCATAAGTTTTCAGCTCATTTAAGCCTTTATTAGTTAGAATCTGTCTAGAATGCATATATTGGAAAATTTTCCTTTGAGGGTTTCTCAATGTTCATTGTAGTGCATTTCTTCTTATTTCGAGAAATACTGTTCAAAATTATAGCCAATAATGACGGTATATAAATATCAAAATAGATAAGCTCGGTAGAATTTAATTTCCTTATGAGTTATAACTTTAAAATATTTCAATAAAGTTTTGACGGTATGTGCCGATTTTTCTGAAAAGTCACAGATCTTCAGAAGTCATTGGGTAAAAAATTTCACGTTGGTTTATCCCAAAACTAAGCATGATCTCAAATTATTAAAGTTTTAAAATTATTTTTCGCAAGCTGAAACTTGATCGATTGTTCAGAATACAGGATTCAGAGAAGCAATTTAGAGTTTTGGGACCAGCCTGTTATAAGACCAAAACTAGACCTAATATACAAAATTTTGGTTTAACCATTTGCCAGCTTCTTTGGTACGAAAATTCTCAGTTAGCTTGTAACTTAACAAACCAATTAGTAAACTATTGAGATAAGACCTTTGTTTTTCTGTTTGCTAAAAATATTACAGAAATTAAGCTTTTCATAAAAGAGTTGGACGACAAGGATCGATCCGATAGGAACACATATATTCTTGTTAAATGGTGGTGAATGTTCTTTATTTTGTGATGTTCATTGGATCAAATAACACAGGGTAAGAAGCACTTATTTTTATTTGACTGTCAAAGCCAAGTTACTTGAGTTATTTTATTATAGTTCCTTATTGGGGTGAGCAGGAAACATTTCAAATAAATATATATACATACCAGTATGATACAATACAACACTTTAAAAAAAACAAATCCGTTTTTGTATTGGCAACTAATGATTAATATTTGAACAGAATGATCCGATGACCTTTTACAGTCCCTATAGAAATTTGGCAGGCTAGAGCATTGTATCCAGAGTATTAATAAAACTGGTTCTTCATAGAACCGGAGGTACTTATGATAAAAGAGTCTAATGTGAATAAGCATAATAATAAAACTAGTTTGGAACTAAGCAAGCTCATTGGATTCTTCGAATCCAAACTACAGAGACAAATGTGCTCTATATACAAGTTCCAGCTATTATCGACATTGACATCTTTTATGCTTATATCTTATTCTCTTTTACTGGTTGCAAGAAAGCCGGTTATGGGCTATGAAATTTCTATATATTCATCTACACCTTTAATTTTCTGGGTATCTTTACTATTTAGTTTAATAAACGGCATGTTTCTTTTATTGTCATCCATCTCAACCAGAAGTAGCAAACAATTTAATCTAGGATTTTTTCAAATAATCTTTTGTAATGCTTTACTGGTTTTTCTTCCCAAATTAAAGAACTATATGCTAATCATGGGTAGAGGAGATAATGCCCATTATGTAGGATATGCAATGGATGTAAGCATTTATGGACATATTCCTGAGTATAATTTTTATCCATATACTTCAGTACTTATTTCTCAAATCAGCCAAATTTTAAATATCTCTGCTTTAGAGGTATCAAAATATATCCCATCTTTGTTTGTTATCATTTATATGCTATCTATTTATTGTTGGGCAAAATCATTTAAACAAGATCAGAATTTTATTACATACTCAATTATAGCTTCAATACCTCTGTTCTTTGCTTGGTTTTTTGCAACAATATATCACATGCTTATTTCAACTTTAATTTTACCACTTTTATTTTATACACTTAATAAAAACAGTGATTTTAGGTATAGAATCCTCTTTATCATGCTTTGCTTAGTGCTTCCATTTACCCATCCTATTATCTCTTTAGTTTTTTTATCATATCTCACATGTATGTTTTTTGAGGAAATACTGTCCAATAGTAAACCCCATAAAGTATCGTTACGTTTAATTATGATTTTTTTAGTAACTGCTTCTATCTGGTATCTGGCTCAGTATTCTTTAACAAAAAATGCTATTGAAATTCTAGATCAAATAGAGAATTCTCTTCTCATGAGAAGTTCAGGTGCTACAACATTGACTGTAGCAACGGGGTATGCTAATAAGCTGGGTTTTTTAACGGCCGCAAAGGCATTTCTGATTATGGCATTTGATGAATTAATGTATTATATCTTGTCATTCTTTTCGATTATTTTTATATTGAAAAATTCAAAAAAAGGGTTTGGGAGCTTGAAGTCCGTTTCTTTCTGTTTTATTTTTGGCAGTATTTTTTATGTTTTCCTTTTTGTTTCTTCTCGCGCTCATACTCCATACAGATTCATTAATTTAGATGCTAATATGATATTTACACCATTGTTGTTAGGATATCTTATGGTTTTTTTGCGTAAACAGTACAGGATAGTTCTAAATCTTATTGTCCTCTTGTCTGTGATCACCACAGTTGCCTCGGTATACCAATCTCCCATAATCACATATCCAAACGATCATTTTACCGCTTATGACATTTCCGGAGGGAAATGGTTATTGGATACTAAGAGCGAAAATATACCTACAATTAGGTTAATGAGTTCTTTAGACCGGTATTCTTCTCTTATTTATGGTTCAAATTATACTTTAATTCATACATCGTCAGTTAGACCTTGGTCTGATTTTCCAAAAAATTTAAGTTCACTTGAAATAGGTATTTTTCCATCTAATTTTACTCGGTATTTTTTGATAACAGAATATGAAAAACAGGCGTATTCTACAGTATGGAAGGATGTTGGACAATTTAATGAAAGGGATTTAACTTTTGTTACTTCTTGTAAAAATGTCTATTGTATCTATGATAACCAGGAACTTTCAACTTATCTTGTAAAACCCTACGACAAAGGGACGTGAACTATTCCTTAGCTAAAATTTAGGGGTGGTTTATATGAAGAAGTGTAAAACCCCTAAGTCTTTAGCTTAGGGATATAAGCGTCAACTTCAACCCTGATTTCGTATATAATATTCTACCGCCTCTTTACTAACATTTCCGATTGTAGACGCAAAATATCCATCACTCCATGACGTATTTTCACCCCAATAATACTTTTCCAGATATTCTTTTTGTGTTTTCCATAACCCGTTCGTAGATTCTTGTTTCAATTTTCTGACAATAGATAAAACACTAACTTTAGGTTCACTCTTAATCAATAAATGAATATGGTCTTTGTCAGTTTTCATTTCAAGGATTTCAAAGTTATACTTTTTTGAAATGTCAATCATAATCTGTTTGAGTTCTTCACTAATTGGTTCAAGTATGACTTTTCGGTATTTGCAAACGAAAATAATGTGTTACATTATCAAAAATTTGCTATGATTCCGTGTTTCATACTTCATATTTACCAAAAACTCTATATATTGTTAAACCATATATTACCTTGTATGATGAAAGCGTTCAAATTTAGGCTCTATCCTACAGCTACACAAGCTGTTCAGTTAAATCAGCATATAGGTAGCTGTAGGTTTGTCTACAATTGGGCACTTGATCAGAAAATTAAAACTTATGAACAGACAGGAAAATCAATTTCCAGATTTGACTTAAACAAAAAGCTTCCTGTCTTGAAAGCTTCTAATGAATGGTTAGGAGAAGTCAATTCTCAATCATTGCAGGGAATGACTAAGCAGGTTGAGTCTGCCTTCACTCGATTTTTCCGAGAGAAAAACGGCTTTCCTAAGTTCAAATCTAAGAAAAACCCAATTCAATCTTTTCCTGTACCTCAACACTACTCCGTAAACTTTGAAAAAAACACTATCAAGCTCCCTAAAATAGAACCAATTAAAGCAGTTTTTCACAGGAAGTTTGAGGGCGAGCTTAAAACAGCTACTGTTTCAAGGACATGTAAAGGACATTACTACATTAGTATCCTTGTTGAAGATGGGAACGAACTTCCTACAAAACAGAAGTATTCAGAATCTACTACAGTGGGTCTAGATGTCGGGATTAAAGATTTTGCTATACTTTCCACAGGAGAAACGATTGAGAATCCTAACTACCTGAAAAACTCTTTGAACAGGTTAAAGGTTCTTCAAAAAAGAGTATCAAGGAAACAGAACGGTTCTAAGAACAGGGTAAAAGCCAAACATAGGCTTGCTGTACTACATGACAAAATAACTAATCAGAGGAACGACTTCCAGAACAAACTCTCTTTTAAACTCATAAGCGAAAACCAAGCAATAGCTCTGGAAACTCTGAATGTTAAAGGAATGGTCAAGAATCATCATTTGGCACAGGCTATAAGTGATTCCGCATGGAGCAGTTTTGTAACAAAACTAGAGTATAAAACTGAATGGTACGGAAAAACCATCCTGAGAATTGGGCAATTTGAACCATCTTCTAAAGTATGTCATGTTTGTGGATATCATAATTCAAATTTGACATTAAAAGATAGAGAATGGACTTGCCCAGACTGTAAAACAAAACATGATAGAGATATAAATGCCCGCTATCAATATCAAKAWMWTTRCTCTYAYAGATCAAAATCTAATTGGATTATAACACCTGCGGAACGCGGGGAAGAGCTTGGGGACTTGCCCTCAATAGAGGGAGGAATGAACCAAGAAGCCACTCAGTCTTGAGCTGAGTGGTAGTTCACCTAAATGGTAGTTCACATATGGGTGCAGTAAAAGAGAATGATCATTCTATCTATATTATTTCTATTAGTTTTATGTATGATTATCTTTACGTGCTGGATCAATTCTTAAAATTAATTGAATTTTATGGGCTCGACACTAACTGAACAGATATTTTTAACTCATAATACTTTATATATTTTTTTAGCAAGTTTTATATACAAAGTAGGCATAGAATATACCTTACAGAATATATATATTATTAATGTAATTCCATTGGGATAGTCACAACACATATTAATTATTTGCTGAGTTTGCGGTTCTCATCGTCACTGTCACTTTGCCTGAGGACGGGCCTTCTTGTTAAAGAGAACTTGGGATAGGGTGACTGTGCACGCCTTAACGTATGTGTAACAGCAGTTAGAATGTTGATAATTACCGAACTAAAAAAGGGATGTAGATCTCATGGTAAGTAAGTGTTTTTTTTTGCCAGTAATCGTTGGAATATCGTTACTTGTTTCAGGCGTTCAAGCAGCACCTGTAACAAATGGACTGGTTGTTTATTATGATGGCAATTTATCAGGGAGTTTCCTGGTGGATCTCAGCGGAAACAATAATACCGGCTATGCCACGAATGTAACTTCAGGGACAAACCAGTTAACTGGTGCGAATTACATAAACCTTAATGGTTTCAATAGTAGTATAGATGTTTCTAATAATGCTCAGACTAACATTTCCAGTCCTATATCGATTGAGTTCATAGGATCAATTCATGAATTCAAGCCCTATGGGGCACTTGTGAGCAAGTACGACGATGACGAAATAACTGGCTGGTATTTGGATTGTTCGGCTCACCCTCCTTACCAGCAAGCTCGTTTTGTTATGTGTGCGTGGAATGCAACTTCAGGGACTAACAGTTTATATGGCGATAAATCGGTTGGTACTCTTGATGCCGGGCAGATATATCATATTGTAGTAACTTATGATAGCAACACTGCCAGCATTTATATCAACGGTGTAAATTCAGGTACTAGTACTTGGAATTTACCGATAGTAGGAAATTCTAAAAATATCACCATAGGCTCCGGTTCTGGAATTCCCAACGGTAACTGCAGTATGTACGTTTTTAGGCTCTACAACAGGGCACTGTCCCCGGATGAAGTTTGGCAAAATTACGTTAGGGATCGCCCGATATATATGATGACTCCGACTATTATCTGGAGTAACCCTGCTGATATTACCTATGGAACAGCATTAAGCAGTACTCAGTTAAACGCAGTTGCAACTGATCCTGTAACTGGAAATACGGTAACTGGTAACTTTACTTATGATCCAGCAGCAGGAACTATCCTTAGTGAAGGGACTCAGACATTAAATGTTGATTTCGCGTCTAATGATACTGCAAATTACACTAACGCAACAGCGAATGTTACAATCAATGTGAATCCAGTACCTCCAGTAGCGAACTTTAGTTATGCTATGGTTAACAATTCTCCCCTGACTATTCAATTTACTGATACGTCGATTAGCGGGGTAAATTATCAATGGAACTTTGGAGATGGAAGTTCAAATGTTACTCTAGCAAATCCGTTACATACTTTTGCCTCACCTGGTGCTTACTCTGTACAGGAAACAGTTTCGAATGCTTTGGGATCCAGCACGAAAACACAAAATGTTGATGTTCAATATCCAACCACAAATCTTGACGTAGGCGAACTGCAACTTTGGACATTCGATGCAAGTAAAGTAAGTGATGTTCCAAACAACATTTACACGACTACAAAAAACATTCCATATACCTCAAACGTGAGTCTCAAGCACAATTCAACATTAGGTTCTATTGACTCTAGCTGTTGGCATGGTGATAATGGGGAAACCTACATTACTGGTGCATATCCCACTGTTAATCAAAATTTGACATTTACAATGGGCATAGATTCTAATTCACAATGGTCATACGGGTACCTGCATACTTCAGTTGCCGACATTGGCGTCAGACATGCTTCAGATGGTAGTTACTGGATCTATTCTTACTGGACGAATGATACAGGCAGCCAGTTAAGTTCTAGTTATCAGATTCCCGCAACTTCAGTTGTCAACAATAAAGTTACAGTTAGCATTCACAGTTACGACTCAAACCGTACAAATGTTATTACGTCTGGGCCTGCATTGTACGTTATTACTCCTTATACAACTGAAAAAACGCGGAAACTACCCTATACAAACGTAATTCAGCCTTTGATCTACGAAACCTTTTATGCATCAGGTACAGACGGTTGGGTGAATGTGCACCTCTATAACATTACACAATCAATACCGAGAGACATTATCACCCCATATGCCCGAAATGACATAATGGCATTCGGGCTTGTCTGTCCGAATGTTACCAATAATCAGCTCGGTACAGATTTCTTAATTTCACATAATCAGAGCGCTACGGTTTTTGTTTCAGGGGGTGTGGATGAAAATGAGGTTGAGTATAATGAATATCTATTTAACCATGGATTTGAAGAAGGCATTCATTTTTATCCCGGGCTTGCGTCACAATCATTAGCAGATTCAGAAACAATAATTGATACTGAAATGGATCATGTTAATTCGCTTTTTGGAGCAATGCCTGCATCATGGTCGTCACATGCAAATGATGACAACATCACGCATGCTATCTATATATACCAGAGATACGGTGCTCTTTACAGAACCGGTTACCAGGGTATGGGATTTATTTCGAATTCGATCAACCTTCAAAATAACACATGGTATTGGTGGAATATTTCGTCAGCACGTGGAGCGATATCTCCATGTTTTACACATCAGACAGACATAGACCCAGCACCACTATTCGCGATAGATCCAGACTTCTTCAGTACATTTGTGACTAACCTGAATTCAAATGGTATCAACCTAGTTGGTTTCACAAACTGGTATTGTAGCTCGATGGCACAGACTGCTATCACTAACGTTCTACAATATGATGAGAATAATATAAAGTTTCAGTTAAACACAAGTGGTGGATATCCGGTCAATATGAATGTACAGACTATGAGTTCTCCTTTATACCTGTATTGTGATGCTGTGTCAATACCATTCAACCAAACGTCTGATGGCATCCAGTTTATGAGTGTTGGTAATGGAACATACACTTTGACAAACACATCGTTGGCAACACCGTCAATTACGTGGAGTAATCCGGGTGCCATAACATACGGAACTGCTCTTTCAAGTACTCAGTTAAATGCAACTGCCTCAGTACCAGGGACACTTGCGTATCATCCAGCAGCAGGAACTATCCTTAGTGCAGGGACGCATCCTTTGCAGGTAATATTCACGCCTACTGATTCCACTAACTACACCACGGCTACAAGTAGCGTTTCATTAGCCGTAAATAGAGCTACACCTTTGATAACTTGGAATACTCCTTCAGCAATAAGTTCTGGTACTTCTTTAAGTGAAACTCAGTTAAATGCAAATGCTTCGGTGCTTGGTAACTTTACTTATAATCCAGCTTCAGGGACAGTTCTTAGTGTAGGGACTCATACTTTACATGTTGATTTTATGCCTACCGATGTTGTAAATTACACTAACGCAACAGCGAATGTTACAATCAATGTTTCAGAAAAGCTAGTTTTACCTGTTGCAAACTTTACTGCTAGTGTTACTAGCGGTGCTGCTCCCCTCTCAGTTCAGTTTAATGACAGTTCGGAAAATGCAACAGCTTGGTCCTGGGACTTTGGAGATGGCCAGACATCTACGGTTCAGAATCCGAGTCATACTTATAGTATCCCTGGAACTTACACCGTTAGTTTGAATGTAAGTAATGCTGATGGTTATAATATCTCGACAAAATCAAATTTAATTACTGTAAACCCAAATACACCACCTGTAACAAATGGACTGGTTGTTTATTACGATGGTAGTTTATCAGGAAATTCCCTGGTGGATCTCAGCGGAAACAATAACATTGGCTATGCCACGAATGTAACTTCAGGGACAAACCAGTTAACTGGTGCAAATTACATAGACCTTAATGGTTTCAATAGTAGTATAGATGTTTCTAATAATGCTCAGACTAACATTTCCAGTCCTGTATCAATTGAGTTTATAGGGTCAATTAATGAATTCAAGGAATTAGGAACACTTGTGAGCAAGTACAATGACGAGAAAACTGGTTGGTATTTGAGTTGTTCGACTGCTGATCCTAACAATCATCTTCGTGTTGCTCTAGGTTTGCAGAGTGGCGCTCTGAATATGTATAACTCGGATGCGAGTCTTGTTGCTGGTCAGGTATATGATATTGTATTGACTTACGATAACAACACTGTCAGTGTTTATATCAATGGTGTAAATTCAGGTACTCGTACATGGAATTCACCAATAGCAGGGCTTACTAACAATATCAGCATAGGCTCCGGTACTAGAAATTTATCCTACGGTAACTGTAGTATGTATGCTTTTAGACTCTACAATAGGTCGCTGTCCTCGGCTGAAGTTTTACAAAATTATAATAGTGATCATTGGAGATATAGTGAATATACAACTAAGGTATCGCCTACAATAATCTGGGCCGGCTCTGTTGCTATAACTTATGGTACAGCTTTAAGCGAGGCTCAACTAAATGCAAATGCTTCTGTTCCTGGCACTTTTGTATATAGCCCTGCTTCTGGAACGATTCCAGGAGCTGGTACTCATACCCTACAGACCACTTTCACGCCTACCGATACTACAAATTATACCATGGCCTCAAGCAGTGTTTCATTAACCGTAAATAAAGCTATACCTTTGGTAACTTGGAGTAACCCTGCTGATATAACAAGTGGAACAGCATTAGGCAGCACTCAGTTAGATGCTTTTGCTTCAGTACCAGGGTCTTTTGCCTATAATCCTGTATCTGGAACGGTTCTTAGAACAGGGACTCATGCTTTAAAGGTTAGGTTTACTCCTGCTGACACTACAAACTATACCACAGTCTCAAATAGTGTTTCATTAACTGTGAATAAAGCTATACCTTTGATAACTTGGAGTAACCCTGCTGACATAACAAGTGGAACAGCATTAAGCAGCACTCAGCTAAATGCAAATGCTTCAGTCCCTGGTACTTTTGTCTATACACCAGCAACAGGAACTGTACTCAATGCAGGAACTCATACATTACATGTTGATTTTACACCTGCTGATACTGCAAGTTATAAGTCTGCCTCAAAGGATGTTACAATCAATGTAGTTAGCCAGAAAATGATTCCTATAATTACCTGGAATACTCCTGCTGACATAACCTATGGTACAGCGCTGGATAGCGCTCAATTAAACGCATTGGCTTCAGTACCAGGCTCTTTTGCCTATACTCCAGCTTTGGGGACAGTCCTCAGTGCGGGGATGCATAATTTATCTCTTGATTTCACTCCTGCCGACTTGAAAAACCATACCATGGCTTCAGGCAGTGTTTCGTTAATAGTGAATAAGGCTGCACCTTTGATAACCTGGAATAACCCTGCTGATATGTCCTCTGGCACTTCCCTAAGTGAAACTCAGCTAAACGCAGCTGCATCTGTCCCGGGCTCTTTTGCATACACTCCAGCCGCTGGAACGATACTTAGTGCAGGGACTCATACATTACAAGTTACGTTTACTCCGACTGATACGGCTAATTATATTCCAGCTTCCAGTAGTGTCTTAATAAATATTGTAAATGATGCTCATGCTAAGAGTTCTTCCAGTAATAAAAAATATAATTTGGTAAAACAAAAAATACTGGCACCTAATTCTACACAATCTTCGAATTTAACTGAAGGTATTGAAAAGGAAATAAAGTCCGAATTAGGAAATGAAGCGATTGATCAACACAATAAGTCGAGTAAAGGACTACAAACCGAACAGAAAGAAACCCAGAACACACCTGGCTTTGGAATAGCTTGCGGGGTGGCTTGTCTGTTTGGAGTGCTCCTGTATAAAAGAGAGTAAGATCTTTCAGCACACTGTTTGGAGGAGAGTAGAGAGAATACTGGTAACTACAATATCTTATTAGACTTTAGGATGAATGTTAGTAGAAAAAGACTTTTCAGTAAGAACAATAACTTAGGTGTTAAAAACAGTGACAACGAACTTTAAAGAAATGTTTTTAGAATTTGTTTTGTTACAGTATCAATGATCCATTATTATTTTGGTAATAGTAGATCATTTTATCATACTCAGTTCTGAGTAACTTATTTTCTCTGAAGACTTTGTTTTTATGTCTGCGATTTTATTTCTCAAAATCTCTAAAATTGATGAAACCAAAAAAAGAAATAGGCCAAACAGTATGTATGCGGGTTTTAATGGAAGAAGGGCAAAGAAGCCGGTGATCATTAACAAAATTCCTAATATATAAAAAATTCCAATTGGGTTTAATTTTACGACATACTTATTCCATGATCTCCATAGCAAAGCATTTATTAAATAAAGGCTAGTTTTTGCAATAAATGTTGGGTAACGAATTTTAGATTTTTCGTCAGCATACCTTGCAGGGATTGCCACGTTTTTAACACTGATATCATGGACATTTAGTTTTACAAGCATATCATTTTCAAATGCATAGCCTCTATATGTTTTATCTAAATCCAATTTTTTTAAAACTAAACTTGAAATTGCAGTGTAACCATTTTGAGGGTCACTCAAATTCCAGTAACCTGAAGCTACTTTGTTAAGAAAAGTTAAGATATAATTGCCCAGAGCGCGCCATGCACTCATCCCTTTACGTAACTTGGAGTTCCATAGTCTATTTCCCTTTGTGTATCCAGCTTTTCCATCTACAATAGGATCCAGCAAGTTAGAAAGATAATCTGGATCCATTTGATTATCTCCAGCCATAACGGCAATAATATCAATGTTATCTTCAAGTGCTTTTTTATAACCTGAAGTTATTGCCGCTCCGACTCCACCATTTTTCTGCTGGATTAAAACAACTCGAGGGTCAGCAAAATTTTTTATTTTTTCGGCCGTATTGTCCTGAGAACCGTCATCAATTGCATAAATTTTATCTACATAAAGAGGAATGGAGCTGAGAGTTTTTTCAATCAATTTACTTTCATTATACGCGGGGACCGCTATTCCTATTGATCTATTGCGGTACATAATAATCTTCTCCACTTGTAAAGGTTAAGATACAAAAATGCCAAAAGAGTATTATTTTTTATGCATATATCTAGCAATTATGTCGGAAAATCAAGATATACATATTCAAAATTATGCATAATATTCGGTCATCCACTATTATATATTTACTAAATTATTTTGGTTACACCTCTTTATTTTTTAGATTAATGTGTCCACATTTTTGACTAAGATTGCCCATATATCAAAATATTTTCAACACAAATAAGGAAAATAGAAGAAATTTTCCTTATATTTTGTAATTATTGGAAAAATTTATACACTTATACTGTTTATGAGTCGATCCCTAGACTTAAAATTACTTCTCTGAATTGCGAATATGGAATAATTAATTGAGCTTTTGCTCATGAAATCTTTCTAAAAATTTAATTATTTGAAAAATTTAAAAATAAAATTGGTTTTGGGATGAACTCTATATAAAACGAGATGTACACAATGCCAAAATATGCCCAGAAAATATAGGTCTTACATAACTGTTTGAAGACCACTAAAAAGATGGTCTAAAGAAGGTTTGGATACAATATTTGATTTTCTAAAGGATGATTTTTATAGGTAGAAGCGTAAAACCCCGAAGTCTTTAGCTTCGTGGGATATAAGCGTCAACTTCACCCCTGATTTCGTATATAATATTCTGCCGTCTCTTTACTAACATTTCCGATTGTAGACGCAAAATAACCCTCACTCTATAACGTATTTTCACCCCAATAATACTTTTCCCGCTACTCTTTTTGTGTTTTCCATATTCTGTTCGTAGATTCTTGTTTCAATTTTCTGACAATTGACAAAACACTGACTTTAGGCTCGCTCTTAATCAGGAAATGTATATGGTCTTTGTCTGTTTCCATTTCAAGAATTTCAAAATTTGACTCTTTTGAAAGTTCATACCTAATTTGTTTAAGTTCTTCGCTAATCGGTTCAAGTGCTACTTTTCGGTATTTGCAAACAAAGATAATATGATACATTAACAAAAACTTGCTATGGTCCCTTGTCTCGCATTTCCTATTTACCAAAAACTCTATATATTGTTAAAGAATATACTACCCTGTATGATGAAAGCGTTCAAATTTAGACTCTATCCTACAACTACGCAGTCTGTTCAATTGAATCAACATATAGGTAGCTGTAGATTTGTCTACAATTGGGCGTTGGATCAAAAAATTAAAACTTACGAACAAACAGGAAAATCTATTTCCAGATTTGACTTAAACAAAAAGATTCCTGTCTTGAAATCTTCTAATAAATGGTTAGGAAAAGTAAACTCACAGTCATTACAAGGAATGACTAAGCAGGTAGAATCTGCTTTCACCAGATTTTTCAGAGAAAAGAATGGATTTCCTAAGTTTAAATCAAAGAAAAATCCAATTCAATCATTTCCTATACCCCAACACTACAGTGTAGACTTTGAAAACAACACAGTTAAGCTTCCAAAAATTGGGGAAATCAAAGCAGTTCTTCACCGAAAGTTTGATGGAGAACTTAAAACAGCTACAGTATCAAGGTCTTGTAAAGGGAATTACTACATTAGTATCCTTGTTGAAGACGGAAAAGAATTTCCAGCAAAGCACCCTTTCATAGAATCAACTACAATAGGTATTGATGTAGGTATCAAAGATTTTGCTATACTCTCTACAGGTGAAAAAATATCGAATCCTAAGTATCTTAAAAACTCCCTCAAGAGACTTAAAGTACTTCAGAAAAGAGTTTCAAGGAAACAAAAAGGTTCAAAGAACAGAGCAAAAGCCAAAAAGAGTGTTTCTGTACTCCATGAGAAAATAAGCAATCAGAGAAATGATTTCCAGCACAAACTCTCTTTTAAACTCATAAGCGAAAACCAAGCTATAGCTCTGGAAACTCTGAACGTTAAAGGAATGGTTAAGAATCACCGCTTATCACAGGCTATAAGCGATTCTGCATGGAGTAGCTTTGTTACAAAATTAGAATACAAAGCGGCATGGTTCGAAAAAACCATCCTGAGAATTGGACAGTTTGAGCCATCTTCTAAGCTTTGTAATGTCTGCGGATATCATAATTCAGATTTGACATTAAAAGATAGAGAATGGACTTGCCCAGACTGTAAAACAAAACATGATAGAGACATAAATGCCGCTATCAATATCAAGAAATTCGCTCTCATAGATCAAAATCTAATTGGGTTGTAACACCTGCGGAACGTGGGGAAGAGCCTGGGGACTTGCCCTCAATGGAGGGAGGAATGAACCAGGAAGCCCCTAAGTCTTTAGCTTAGGGGTAGTTCACCAGAACAGGCCAGATCTCCTGGTTCCATTGCAAGTTCAGGTTTTTACATAAAGAACCAAGAAACTCTTTAAAACCTTGGGAACTCTGGACATGCCAGAGGCTCTCAATTTCTTTAGTATCCTCTAATCACAGCATAAGGCTTTCTAGCCCTGCAGACCCAGCACTGCAGGAATACCATATAGTTCTGATTTTTGATAGTAGATTTGACTTCCTTTCAGCCTCTGAGAATCTAACTATTATAGCCCAGGTAACTTCTTTTCATTACAACCCAGATTATTCTTGTAAGAAGCGGAGAATATGTTTGCTCTATGTCTTCCGTGGGGAGCCCTCAAAGACGCAGACTTTCCAGAAGTCCGCCGGATAACTACAGATCTGGCAGGCATGGAGCTTGTGGAGATAACGGTAATCAGGAAAGGGAAAACTCTTTTTTTTTCCTTGCGACCTCTTCGATTTCTTTACCTCTTAATTCCCATACCTGATCAAAGCACCATCTCAGAGCTTCGGAATCAAGATCCGTTCCTAGAGCAACCTTAATTTTCTCAAGATTTTCATTCTGTTTTTGCGAGATTTTAAGCCCTTTCTGAATTGTATATCTCTCTTGATTCTGTTTGTTTGATTTTGTTGAGAAGAACTTCCCTATTGTTTTCTCTGGTGTTTCAGACTTTTCAGATTTTTTTAAGCTTGTCTCTCCTATTCCTGCCATGCTCATGCCTCCCATCTTGACAACAGTTCTTCAGTCAATTGTTTATAAGCCTGTGCTCCTTTGCTTTCAGGATCATAGGAAAAGATTGCCTGATTGTATGAAGGAGCTTCATCCAGCCGGACATTTGGAGGAATTGTAGTGTTTAGAACTCTTTCTCCAAATACTTCTGTAATCTTCTTTTTAATGTCTTTATTAATTAAGAGATGATCATCGTACATAGTTAGCAGTACCGAGCCTATTTTCAGATGTGGATTCACATTTTCTCTAACACTCTCAATAATATCAAGGAACTGATGGATACCTTCCAGAGAATAGAACCCCTTTACAGGAATAAGCAGTTCATCCGCAGCAGAGAGAGCATTTATCACGATAGATCCAAGCAGGGGAGGTGTGTCGATAATAATATAGTCATATTGTTTTGCAAAGTCACATTTAAGAGCTTTCTGGAGAAGGCGTTCTCTCCCTATTTTCGAAGTGATTTCCAGCTCAACGGTTGCCAAGTCCATAGTAGCAGGGACAATATCCAGTCCCAGAACAACTGAAGGATACATTGCATCCTGCAATGTTCCCTGAAAATACAGAGATCTGGTACTGTTAAAGATTTCCGTACCTTTTGGTAATAGTGCGACTGTAGCATTGGCCTGTGGGTCGTCATCAATTAACAGGACTTTTTTACCTGCCATAGCCAGCCCTGCCGATAGATTTACAGCAGTTGTGGTTTTGCCTACCCCTCCTTTCCAGAGGCTAATGCAGACGATTTTTGGTTTTGACACTCTAACGCTCCCTTTCTAGTTTTTAGGAGATCTGGTTTTCAAGATATCTAGTTTTCAAGATATTCAGTTTTCAAAATATCTAGTATTCAAGATATCTAGTTTTTAGGAGATCTGGTTTTCAAGATATTTAATTTTCAAGATATCTGGTTATTAAGATATCTGGTTATTAAGATATCTAGTTATCAAGATATCTAGTTTTCAAGATATCCAGTTATAAAGATATTCAGTTTTTAAGATATTCAGTTTTTAGGAGATCTGGCTTTCAAGATATCCAGTTTTTTAATTTTCAAAATATTTAGTTTTCAAAATATCTTGTTTTCAGAATAAAAGGATTTCGAATTAGATAAGGAAGAGTTTTCATCAGATCACAGTCACTGCTAATTCCGAAGAAACTGTGAAAGAAAGCAGTGACTTAATTGTTGCTTTTCGCGGGAAAGGGTTTAGGGTCTTGTTCTCAAAAGAGAAAGGAATGAACCAGGAAGCTTCTCCTTCGAAACTGACCCAAAAGGTGAAGAGTTCAGGGAGAGGTAGTTCACGTAGATTGTTCATAGACATGCTTAGTTGTTTTTGCAATATTTCTCCAAGTAAAAGATTCAGCATACTCTCTGATTTTAAAACTATCCCAATTTTTATTTAAAGCTGACATTATAGTCTTTTCAAGTTCTTCTGAACTTGCAGGTTCACATAATAATCCATAGTCTTCAGAGTTTATTATTTCAGGAACTCCCCCGACTTTCGTTCCTATAAATGGTCTTCCACACCCAATTGTTTCAAACATAACAATAGGATTTCCCTCACCTAAACTTGGAAGAACAAAGAAATCACTTGTGTTTATATAAATTGGAATTTTCTCGTCAGGTATCCATCCGACTAATTTTATATAGTCCTCAAGTTTAGAATTTTTGATTTGTTGCTCTAGAGTTTCTAATAGATAACCTTTTCCTGCAATAACACAGTAAATATCAGATCTGGTTTTCACAATTTTGCCAATTGCCTCAATAAGATACCTATGTCCTTTTATGTCAATTAAGTTTGAAATGTTAAATATCACCTTTCTATTCATAGGAATATTTAAAACGGATCGACATTCATCAGTATTTCTTGGGAAAAAGAAAGTTGAATCATAACCATTTGGAATTACAACTAATTTATCTGAGTACTGCGGGAAAGTCTTGGAGATAAACTCTTTTTGTCTATTTGAAACTAAAATCATTGTATCTGTATTTTTTAAAACAAAGCTGAAAAAAGCTTTATATTTTCTCACAAATTCTTCTGTTTTTGAATGATGAAATGTGACAATTAACTTTTTGCCTACAATCTTTGATGCAATGGATGCAGTTATTGAGGAAATGAAACTAAATATACCACCCGATGTTTGGTCATGAATTATTTCGTATTTCTTTCTGTTAGATATGATCTGAAAAAATAATCCAAAAGTGCGCCGATATACCTTTTCGAAGTTTGTATTTTTTGAGTTAGCTTTGTTTGCATGATAATTATACAATAATATTTCATTATCTTCAACAGACAAATTTTCAATTAAGTTCTTAGTATGTGTAGAAACCCCACCTGAGGAAGCTACAGATCCACACATTAAAACCCTTACCATTCTGTCACTCCCACTTTTCTAAATACGTTGCCATGGCTAGCATCATCCAAGCTGCCCCCCATCTCATATATGGAATTTTGTTTGTAAGAATCCTGTTTTTTTGGTAAAAAAAATATCCAGAATTATCCTGCATATTAAAAATTGTCCACTCCAATATTTGCTTTGCAAACTCAAGGAATTCCACATCAAACGCACTTAACTTACTAAAAGTAATTACACCTTGAGCTTGATTATGTATATCTATAGGATATAATTTGGGATATCTGTAATAACATCTACCGTTATCTAAAAACTGTTTTCTCCTGTAAAAGCTTACACCTAATTTAATTGATTCAATTAATTGGTCCTGTTTTTTTGGCTCAGCAAAAGGAAGATATTCAACCAAAGAATCTATTATAAAACCTTGATGAAAATCAGTTTGACGCCTTACCTTTCCACTTTTATATTTACTATAGATCCAACAACCATCTGAATCCTGAGTACATATCAAAAATTCGGAAAGCTTGAATGCTATTCTTTTCATCTCATTATCGTCAAATAGAGGCATTAACCTGCATATTGCACTTAAACCTTCAGCAGAAGCATTTATTACGATTTTATTTTCACTTAAAGTATTGTACTTTAGGTAATAAAGGCCCTCGTCTGTTTTTTCCAGTAGATATCTGATAAAGAAATCATAGGCACTTTTTACAATCTCTTTTAATTCATCATCCTTAAAAATTAGATAACTGTCAGCCATTGCTTTGATCACATTTGATGTTGTGATAACATCAGGTATATCTGGAGTTAATATACTTCCATCGAAGCTCCGATAGTTAAAATAATGTCCTGCCCAGCAATCAAAATCATACTTTTGTTTGAGAGATTTATTTTTTAAAATATTGGTACACTCAAATAGATCACTTTTATACCGTTGATCATTTGTTAAAGTATAAATTTTTGAAAACGATTGAGCAAAAAGGGATATACCTTTTATATCCAGCCCTTTTTCAATACCTATAATTGGCCTGATGTTTAAGATAGAATACTTATTCAATTGAGTTATCAATATCTCCAGTAGCTGAGAGTCCGAACAGAATTTGTTTATCATTTCACTGTTTAGTGCATCATAAGGGTCCCATCCATAGTACTCTTCACTTTTTACCCACTCATAAAGCGATTTTATGGAATTATCCACAAGGACATCAAAAGACATAAATTAGCCTCAATTTAATTTATAATGCATTGATTGTGTCAGCAATTCTGCTGCTTGCAATCTTCATAGCAAATCACCCTGCAGGGCGACGACACTACCCTCTCGTTTAGAATAGTTTTGTGCAGCTTTTATTTTGTTTAGACTTTCAGGATAATTTTCAATAAAAAAAGACAAAAATTTGGTAGCGTCGATTTTGTCATCCAGGAGTCTATCTCTTTTTTCTTTCCATTTGTTTTTTAGCTCTGGTTCTTGAATAAGTTCTACAGCTTTTGCAATTGCTTTTGCAGGATCACTGAAGCTAAAAATAAGACGATACTTGTTTTCAAGTTCAATGAAATTACCCATGTCTTTCTTACCTACAAAGGAATTAAACCTGACAACTGGAGTACCAAGAACTGCAGATTCAGTAGTTATTGTCTGGGTATCTGCCACAACAAGTTTTGCGTAATACAGAATATCGTGAATGCGAGATTTTGGGATTTTCAACAAGTATTTGTTAAAATCATCTGGCAGTTTTAGTTCAGACGAAATAAACACACGGGTATACTTGCTCAGTTCATTAACCAGAAGTCTTTTTTCATCAATAGAAAAGCCGCTTATACCAAGATCATGTACAGCATCAAACGCATTGAAACGTAAAAGAACATAATCATCCTCTTGGCCTATCCCAAGAAAATCATGGATTTTAACATCTGGCACAAAATAGTTTGTATGTAAATAAGCAATTTCTTTAAAGCTATTAAATTTAATGTGCTTTGGACCCAGATCAACGGTAAACGATGAAGGAGTGAGAATCACATCCACAAACGGCTTAAAAAGCATGAACTGAAAAGGTGCAGGTTCAGAATCATTAAATATTATGCATTTTTTATGCAGTAATTGTGATGTATACGCTGAGTAAACTCCCACTCCAACCAATAAATCAGGCTTTTTCTTTCGAAGAAAACTATATGCTGTTAACACATTGAAAGGTAAAGCTAAGATTTTCCCATATTTTGAATCCGGTGCATTGGCATATACGAAATACTCAAACCCCATTTCATCTAATAGGCTAACTGTATCTCCATAGTTTCTGGCCAAGACAATAGCTTGATGCCCGCTGAATTCCAAAGTTTTAATAACATTTTTATACAAGTGAACGTGCGCAGGTGTATTTATAAAAAATGCAATCCTCAAAATATACCCCCCAGAATTCATTTTGAAGAATTTTAAATAAAATATTTTTCATTAAGATCGTGTCTTTTAAGATCAATAAAAGGACTTCAAGACTCGGATAAACCAATTTTTTGATGAAGCCTTTAACGTCGTAAAGGACATCTATACTGACTTCATTTATTCGAAGCCCGACGTTTCTTTTATCCATGAGCATTTGACTTTCTATAGCCATGCCCTGGGCATTGAAACGAAAATGTTCAATCGTTGAAGCGACGAAGGCGCGAAAATCAATCTGTGAATTTTTGATTTTGAGATCCAAGGATATGTTAATGAACTTGTCCACTTTGTTATAAACAGGTAAAATCACTGAGATTTGTTGTACAGCTGTACGCATTGTGCGTTGATAATCACTCCAAGAAATGGACTCGTTTTTGTTATTAGCACTCGACTCGAAACTCATCTTTCTGCCCGCCCTTCTTTGAGCCTTCAGATAAAAGATATTTGAGGCATTATTTAATCGTTTCAATTTATAGAAATATAATTAGATAGATATTCATATCGGATAATTTATAGAATAAATGAAAAATATATTAGTAATACATTATTATTTTAAATCAAAAAATTAGAGAACAAAGAAGAGGTTGATTTAAAATAGAGTAAGCCTTAAAAATAATAATCTAAGTATAAATTCTAAAATTGTCAATATAAAAAAGTAATATTAAAAATGAAGAAGAACTAAAAATGCAGAAATTCTAAGACTTTCATTCTCATCTGCCACTTTTTGGTTCTCACAGGAAGCTGTCGAGGAAAGGGATTTCACGCCTTAAAGTTAAAACTTTTTATTTCGCACTGCTTTTAATCTTTAGTTTAAGTCTGTATTTTATAAAAGAAGGAATTATAGACATTATTATTTGACGTTCAACGTTTTCTTTAGTAAAAATCCATATGCCACCCATATACACTATTGTCACAATGATTCCGAAGATTATTAGGGGTCCTAAGCCCGAAATAGGCACAAAAAAATTAATGAGCCTACAAGCTCCCGCTATTATAAGCATTGCTAAGGCACCAGGGAACATAGAACCCATGAAAGTAGTTCTTGGGATCCCAAGTACCTTAGTAGCATACCAGGGAATAAAAATGGCATTTTTAAGAATCAGCACAATTGCTCCTGCAACTGCAACGCCATAATATCCCCAACCAGTGACAAATGGAAGTATTACTTCCAATAGAAAATTGCCTATTCCCATCCAAAATGTGACAATTCCTGGAGTTCGCACTTTATTGTATGCGACATTAATATCAAAGAGAAGCATTACTGGAAGGTTAATCACTAGATGGGACAGCATTATTAACATCAGTGGAGAGAGTTTTACAAATTCGGGACCTACCCAGAGAAAAAGAAGTTGCGGAGCAAAACCGCAGATAAAGCCAATCGGAAGAGCCAGTGCAAAACCTGTAAGTTTTATGGCACTTTTTGATAAATTTATAAGTTCTTCGGTTTTGCCCTTAATATAGTAAGTTAGAATCACTGGTGTAAGGATACTTATAAGCACACCTGCAATAGTACGTAGCACTGAACTCCACATGAAAGCTATTGAGTATTCTCCACCCGCAAGAGTACCAAATAATTTGTTCACAACTATAAGGTCTATCTGGAGAAAAAAAAGGGAACCAATTTGAGTAATAATAACCCATCCTCCCATCTCCATAATCTCTTTAGCCTTTGATCTGCTGAAGTCTTTTATATTTATCGTAAGAAGCGGACTTATCTTGTGTGAGAAAAATACCGTAAGAACAAAGGCAACTATGGCAGCGATTAGATAAGCTAATCCTATGTAAGCAAGGTTTGGAGAATCTAACTTGAAAAACAATATAATTAGGCCCAACTGAAGAAGGATATTTATTGCATTTATTATGTTTAGAAGGTCAAGTCTGTTATAGGCAAAAAGGAAAACTCCAAAGTTACTGCTCCAAGCCCGCAATAGAAACGCACTTATAACCCCAAGGAAAAGGATTCTTGTAGCATTTTCCTGGCTTGATGGAACCCCAAAAAACAACGGAGAATAGTATGAAAGTAGTAATACTATGGGCAGCATTAGTAAGATAATCACAAGTGTTCCAAATAAAGCAGTATTAAAAGTCACATTTGCTTTTTTAAACTCTTCTCTCTGTAATTCAATAGTTATAGGCCTTGAAACTGACGTATTGAGAGATACCATAATTAGATTCACATAAGCTGTAAAGGAGGTCGCTAGTGGGATCATCGCATAGCTTGCAACGCCAAGTGAATTAATAAAATAAGGTACCAAAAACAGTCCACTTGCGAGGCTAACTATAAAATACACAATATTGGCTATGAGATTCTTAGGCACTTGCTTGCTGAAAACGTTCTGGGGATCCATTGAATTTAACATTTCTACCTTCTTGAATTCTCATGTGATACATGGTAAAATTAATCATAAATCTTCCAATTTTCATCAGTATTGCTTTTAATTTTTTGTCAGCCCTGCTAAAATATAGATACTGTCCTGAAATTATAAAGAAGCCTCAAAAATCCTATAATGTAGAGCAAGATATATTGACAGATCCAATTTTCCACTTACTTTTGGTATTTACTCCCACAATACCATAAGCGTGTGATATCATTGATTGAGTTGTATGTAATGAAGAGTTTATATAAATGCGAATTTGCAAAATTTGTTGTGTGCTTATAACAGCATAAGGAATAACTTATGATATATATTTAAGATTAAGCTGATCCCAAAACCCATTTTCGTCTCAATTATCAGAAACATTCAGACCTTGCTTAATAGTCATAAACCCAATTAGTCACTAAAATACGAGATTCAAAGTAAGTCTCAAGATAGGCTCATTAAGGTATACTTTTATCACGACCCGCATATTAGATCTTTAATGTAGAGGTTTTATGTTTCAATTTTTTACCGTCTTTTTGATATCATCTTATGAAAACTCAGGTGTTTAGACTGAGAAAAGATGTTCGGAAATCCAGAATTAGATAAATTCCATTATTTTAAAAATGATAATTCCAATAAAGCTAAAAGTCAAAGGAATGATTGCAATATTAAAAGAACAGTTAATATTTCGGTTCCATTTTTCAGTTGCAACTAGAATCTCCATCAAAGACAAAAGTATCAAAAGCCCAATAATAACCACAATCCAGTACTGGGGAATACCGATGGTTGTAGTTGCGGATTTGACACCAGAATAAACAACATCAGAATAAATAGTGTTATGTGAAAGAATGGTTGTTAACATAAAGATTCCTATGCATAATATTTATTTTATTAAAATATTATATATGATAAAATAATACTGCATCATTGTCCAAATAATGGATAATTGATATTAAGATAAAACAAGTTATAAAAACCTTTCTTTTAGAAGTCCAATTTGAATATTATTAGAAAAATAATGTATAATTTAAATTAAAATTTTAGATATTACAAAACTTTTACGTATTTAAAATGAAACATTAATATTTTTTATATTATAGAGTTCATCCCAAAACCCATTTTTTCTTAACTATGAGATCTATTCAAGATTACTTTCACCTTTGATACTCGATTTTTAAAGTACTCCAGACTGCCTTAATGTCAACTCTAAAATAATGAAAATTAGTCTCTCATTCAAGACAAATATTACAAAAGACTACATTACATAGCCAAATGCTCCTATTTTTATGCCTAATTAATATTCTGGTGTTCCTGTGAACTACCACTCATCTAAAGACTGAGTGGCTTCTTGGTTCATTCCTCCCTCTATTGAGGGCAAGTCCCCAAGCTCTTCCCCGCGTTCCGCAGGTGTTATAATCCAATTAGATTTTGATCTATGAGAGCAAATTTCTTGATATTGATAGCGGCATTTATATCTCTATCATGTTTTGTTTTACAGTCTGGGCAAGTCCATTCTCTATCTTTTAATGTCAAATTTGAATTATGATATCCACAAACATGACATACTTTAGAAGATGGTTCAAATTGCCCAATTCTCAGGATGGTTTTTCCGTACCATTCAGTTTTATACTCTAGTTTTGTTACAAAACTGCTCCATGCGGAATCACTTATAGCCTGTGCCAAATGATGATTCTTGACCATTCCTTTAACATTCAGAGTTTCCAGAGCTATTGCTTGGTTTTCGCTTATGAGTTTAAAAGAGAGTTTGTTCTGGAAGTCGTTCCTCTGATTAGTTATTTTGTCATGTAGTACAGCAAGCCTATGTTTGGCTTTTACCCTGTTCTTAGAACCGTTCTGTTTCCTTGATACTCTTTTTTGAAGAACCTTTAACCTGTTCAAAGAGTTTTTCAGGTAGTTAGGATTCTCAATCGTTTCTCCTGTGGAAAGTATAGCAAAATCCTTAATCCCGACATCTAGACCCACTGTAGTAGATTCTGAATACTTCTGTTTTGTAGGAAGTTCGTTCCCATCTTCAACAAGGATACTAATGTAGTAATGTCCTTTACATGTCCTTGAAACAGTAGCTGTTTTAAGCTCGCCCTCAAACTTCCTGTGAAAAACTGCTTTAACTGGTTCTATTTTAGGGAGCTTGATAGTGTTTTTTTCAAAGTCTACGGAGTAGTGTTGAGGTATAGGAAAAGATTGAATTGAGTTTTTCTTAGATTTGAACTTAGGAAAGCCGTTCTTCTCTCGGAAAAATCGAGTGAAGGCAGGCTCAACCTGCTTGGTCCTTCTTGAAATAAAAACTGACAAAGAATATCTCTACTTATTAATTAAGGACAAACCAAAAACTAGCGTTTTGTCAATTATCAAAAAATTTAAATAAGAATCTACTTAAAAGTTATAAAAAAGTCAAACATCAGTATTTATTTGCTTGATACAATACTATTAGATAAAGATTATTCATTCTGTTTAAGAGGATCCTTTTATCTTGGAAGCTGGATATTCTAAAAATAAGATTTCTTGAAAACTGGATTTCTTGAAAACTGGATTTCTTGAAAACTAGATATCTTGAAAACTGGATATCTTGAAAACTAAATTTCTTGAAAACTGGATATCTTGAAAACTGAATTTCTTGAAAACTGGATTTCTTGAAAACTGAATTTCTTGAAAGCAGAAAAAAGAACCCATTTCAGAGCGCAATACATTCCAAGAACTTACCATAAATTGCCTGGAAAATTATACAATATCAGAACAAAAGATTTCTGTTTTAGTCCATTTCCTAAGCAAAACAATATCAAGAGACGTACAGAATAAAAAGAAAAATAAATTAAAAAACGGCACTGTTGAATACTATAGATAAAAAAACACCGACAAGAGGAGATATATAGACCAAAATTCATATGTCAATAAGCAATACTGCCACATTACTCACAGCACTTGAGGACTTTAAAGTTGGAAGACACTTATAAAAGTACCAGGAGATTTTAAAAGATAGAATATCGAAGCAACTAGAAGTAATTTTTTAAAAAAGGGAATTTAATGCTTTTAATTCAAGATTAAAGCATTAATTTTGAAATTGGCAAAGGTTCAAGTCTCAAAATTCAACATTACTATGTACGGACTGATCTCCAGCAAAGTATTTTCCTACTGACATGTTTTACCACACTTGAATTCAGGCAGGAGCTTCCTTACTCATAATATAAACAATCATTTTTGGGTTAAGCCTGTTCTCCCTTGAAATCTTTGCTTCGATATCTTCATTGGATTTACCTTCGATTCTCATTTCTTTTATTCTTTCAATAATCGATGACGGAACAGTGTAGTATTCGTTAATGTCCTTCCTGTGGCCCCAGACATCACCTTCGATAAGCTGGATTCTTTGCATTTCAAGGAATATTTCTATAGATTTTGAAACCGTAGCCATGTAAGATTTAGGTAACTGTATTACCTCAATTTTCGGACATGTTTCAACCAGTTCAAAAATATCTTTATTCGAAGGCCTGAAGGCCAGATGAACAATACGCTCATTCGGATTTAATGTAAAAATTTCATCTCTGGAACTAACTACTCGAATTCTCATAATTATCCCCCACTATAAACTTCTTTTAGTTGTATGATATAACTACATATACTGATTATAAATAATTATCTCATTGAACTAACATTATTTAGATAGTGTTCTGAAGAAAATAATATAGGATGCAAATAATAATATTAGACCTCCGAATTTGATCTAGAAAAACCAAATGTAACTATTCAGATACCTTAAAATGAGTAAAATGGTGTTGATTCAGGTTATTGAGTTCTATATAATTAGGAGCTTGCAGTAAAAATAAAAACAATAGCATTTGGGATCAGTTTATAAAATACAATAATGTATATTGTATATAAAAGACCATGTAAATTATAGCTTTTGGCCTTAATTACAGCAAAAAAAGTGAAAAGTTACTTTTGTAATTTATTTTTCTATTTTTGCTTCACTTATGCGCTGTTTCGGGCTATAATTTACCGGGTAAGTTGGAAAACTAATCCTACTTTCCTTTCTCTTTTGAGAACAAGTCCCCAGGCTCCCCCAAGAAACAAGCTCATCTCCAGAAGAAAAATCCATGAAATTACCTATTTCAGCAAGTAGAATTGCTGAACCAAGTTTTCCGATATCGAAAACTGATATTAAACTTCCCATTTCACGCTTACAGTTCCTATAAAAACTATGAGTATCAGACAGATCTGGAGCCTTATTGCAGCACTTTGAGAGACTTCTAGATCAAAAATTCTTTTATCTGATCATTTTTTACGAATATTTTGAGAAAGACTCTCTACGATCTGACCAACAGTCTTACCTGAAGAGATTCATAACAAGATCCTGCTGCCATTCTTGCCAAAAATATCCTTCATCACATCCTTTAGATCAAATATTTCAGGTGCGAGAACTGAGTGAGCCATTATAGTAATCCAATTCAAGCTCATTTCCAAAATTCGTACCATTTCTTTTCTGGTACCTGGGGATCAGGCAGCTACTTGACAATAATATTCTAAAGGAATCAACTGCAGGTGCAGCAAGCTCTTTTTCCAGAGCAATGAGTCGCACACAGCCTTACTACCGCATTTTCTTGTCATGGACAAACTAAGTTAGTTAATCATGTAGAGCTTCAGAACATTTGATCGTGATGGGAATTTGCCGTATATCATTAGATATATTGGTTAATGTGAAATTATATTATAAAAGAATATTATTACAGATTAATATCTAATTTTAACTTATTTTTCTCATAACTCTTTACGTCTCTTGCTCTCATTTTGCTTGGGAAATGGACTAAAACAGAAATTTTTTTTGCTTAGGAAATATATTTGCTTAGGAAATTACACAAAGATACAAATAATGCTTAAGGACACTTATATAAAACTACTTTATGGAGGGCTGAAGATCACCAAACAGGTTAGCTTATCAGAGATTGTAAACTTTGAAAAGAGCTTATTTAAGGATAAAACAACAGTAAAACCTAATTATGAATTAAAAGGAATTGAAGAAATCCTGCACCGAAATGAAGAAATTCGCCTTTTCTATGAGTATATGAAAGACATATTTAGAGAAATACCAGTGTCACCTGGTAACGTATTTATATATGGCAAGCCTGGACTTGGTAAAACCATAATAACTAAATGGTGCATGACTGAAGTAATAAAATTAGCAGACATTCAGAACAAAAATCTATGTGTTATTAATATAAATTGCGAGAAAATAAAAAGTGAACATGCTGTTTTACAAATACTTAACGAAAAGATACCCATACCTGAAGGCGAAAAAAGAAAGTCCATAGGTAATTCTTTGTCCAAAAATAATCGGTATTTTACTCACCTTGTCAATCATTATAACGGTATGATCATAATTGTATTCGATGAACTAGATAAAGCAACTAAGCCTGAGATGATAAATAATATAATAAGAACTAAGTCAGAACTAACAGGACAATATCCCTGTGTTGTCTGTATTACTAATAATTTAAACCTTATAGACACTTTTCCACCACATTTACAGAATACACTAGGTCAACAGGAACTTATAATAAACCCTTATGACGCAGAACAATTACAGGACATACTTAATGCAAGAGTTAAAACTGCATTTAAACCCAATACCGTTGAAGAACTGGTTGTCCCGTTATGCGCAGCTTTTGCGGCTCAGGAAAATGGTGATGCCCGAAAAGCTATTGAATTATTAAGAGTGGCAGGAGAAATTGCTGAAGCAAAAGGCAATCCAGTTGTTGTAGAGCAAGATGTTAGAGAAGCTAAAGACAAAATTGAATTAAATAAAATAATAGAAGCTACCAAAAAATTACCAACTCAACATAAAATAGCATTATTAGCCTGTATTTATGTGTTTAATTCCAGTATAGAATGTAATATGAAATATATTTATACAATTTATAAAAGACTTTGCGAATACATAGACGCCGATATTTTAACTCAGCGGAGAATTTCTGACTTACTTAAAGAGCTAGACCAACTCGGAATTATTGAAGGCGAAAATTTCTGGAAAGGAAAATACGGAAGAAAAAAAATAATAACAAAAATAGCATTTCAATCCCTTATAAAAGAAACTCTATTTGAAGACAATAGGCTAGAACCATTCGCAGACATATCACCTTCTAAGTTCTTTTTCCCCCAAAATTCAATTGCAAAAAAGTGATATATTATATATGAGCTCGTCTCAAAACCAAGTTGTTTTATCCCAAAATTATTTCGCTTTTTTACTTTCTTTTATTGCAGTTATATATCTATGCATGTGATCTATTATTTTATCCAACTTCGAATTTGCTTCATTTTACGTAATCATTTCACAATACAAAAATGGAGCTAGAATTTACTTAAACGTTTAACATTTTACGTCGTCTGCTGCTGCATCGTATATCGGACCACCAAATTTCTACAATAAGAAACTCGATTGATCGTTCAAATATCCCATTTCCTAAGCAGAGAATTAATTCCCAAGAGGAATTTTTCTTTTATCAAAGAACCATATGTATATATCCCATTTCCTAAGCAGAGATTTAATTCCTAAGAGAAATTTTTCTTTTATCAAAGAACCATATGTATATATCCCATTTCCTAAGCAGAGATTTAATTCCCAAGAGGAGTTTTTCTTTTATCAAAGGACCATATGTATATATCCCATTTCCTAAGCAGAGATTTAATTCCCAAGAGGAATTTTTCTTTTATCAAAGAACCATATGTATATATCCCATTTCCTAAGCCACCTTCCACAGTCAAATTTTAGATTTCATAATTTCTTCTGCTATTGATTTTCACTTAAACAGATTTATCGAACTTTTATGCAGGAGGTAAAAACAGCTATGTGTTCAGATTCCATCAAAATTCAAATTAATATAATCTGTTTTGGGAAAATATGAGTTTCAAAAAAATGCAGATGAGTATAGATCCTAGAGCTTTACGATACTGTTTTTTCTCTACGAGATAAATCACTTTATAGTGATTTATATTATTTAAACACAAAATCAATGTGTTATGGTTTTAAAATTAATAATATATATAATTAACTAATAAAGAATAATTGAAGTGCATTAAAAGAAAATATACACATAAATTTGCTTAGGCTTAGGAAACC